>NZ_VMKV01000015.1:0-531 GCF_013276335.1 Streptococcus sp. 2100
CTATTATAAGATGTTTTTTTGATTTTAGTCCAGTATGAGATTGATACGGTTCTGCTTACAAGAGTGAAAAATTATTGTTTACTGGTCTTAACTGATTGAAGGACTAGGCATCAAATTATCCGATTGATTCCAAATAAAAGTGCTGAGGCGGTCAATCAGGCTTTAAAACTCATCTTAAAACAAGACAAGATTCTGTCCATCACGGCAGATAATGGTACAGAATTTAACCGCTTGTCTGATGTATTTTCTGAGGAACATATCTATTATGCGCACCCCTATGCCTCTTGGGAAAGGGGAACTAATGAGAATCACAACAGGCTCATTCGGAGATGGTTACCTAAGGGAACTAAGAAAACGACTCCCAAAGAAGTCGCATTCATCGAAAATTGGATTAATAACTATCCTAAAAAATGCTTGAACTACAAATCACCCAGAGAAGACTTCTTCATGGCTAACTTGAACTTGAAATTTGGCGAGAAGTTAGCAAATTGTAAAAAGTTTAAAAAAATTAGAAAAAGGTGTTGACAAAGT
>NZ_VMKV01000016.1:0-40973 GCF_013276335.1 Streptococcus sp. 2100
CGTAAAAAAGCATCTGGATGAGCCTCTACAAAGGATTTCAATTCCTCTAAAGGAATCTTTCGGTTTTTGACGACTCGCTTTTTCCTCTCTAAGTGTCCTTGTTCACGTAAGTTCTTTTTCCATGTGAAGAGAGTTCTGACGCCGACATCAAAAACCTTGGCTGCCTCGACATGGCTGTGCCCCTCTTTGATGTAATCTAATGCTCGCTGTTTAAAATCTGTACTATATGCCATAGCTTTATTATAGCATGCTTGTTTGAAACTAAGCAACTATACTATGCGTTTTTCTTATTTTAAGATTTTTACCTCAACTCTCTTTTAGTATTTAACGCAGTTAATAAGGTCTATAATAGTCTAATTTAGGTAGTAAATTTGTTCCTATTCTGTCAACTTTTCCTATTTTTTATCTTATTGAGGTTGGTATTTGTACAATTCAGGAATTATTAATGATTAATTAAAATTTTTTGTTAGAATAAGTTCATAAAAAAGAAAAGGAGTATTTGATTATGTTACAAAAAATTTATGAGCAGATGGCGGATTTTTATAGAAATATTGAAGAAGAGTATGGTACTGTATTTGGTGATCATTTTGACTGGGAACATTTTCATTTTAAATTTTTAATTTATTATTTAGTGAGATATGGTATTGGGTGTCGTAGGGATTTTATCGTTTACCATTATCGTGTTGCTTATCGTTTGTATCTTGAAAAGATGATAATGAAACAAGGTTTTATTTCTTGTTGAGATAGTCTGAGTTAATTTCCGAACAAATTTACTTTTTTATGGAAAGATAATAATAAATAGCTGCTTATTTTTCTAAATCATTTTTTAATAGTTGGAAATAGCAAATCTTTCTATTGTTTCTTCTTGATAAAAAGGCGATTTTTTATTATAATAAATTGTAAGATATAATTGCAGGTGAGAGTCCTGCCATGTATGTGAGAAAGGAAGAGCCTGAGGGCTCAGACAAGATTATGACTTCAGTTGTTGTTGTAGGTACCCAATGGGGTGATGAAGGTAAAGGGAAGATTACAGACTTCCTTTCAGCGAATGCAGAAGTGATTGCACGTTACCAAGGTGGTGATAATGCTGGTCACACGATTGTGATTGACGGTAAGAAATTTAAGTTGCACTTGATTCCATCTGGGATTTTCTTCCCTGAAAAAATATCTGTCATTGGGAATGGTATGGTTGTAAATCCTAAATCTCTTGTAAAAGAGTTGAGCTATCTTCATGAGGAAGGTGTAACAACTGATAACTTGCGTATTTCTGATCGTGCGCATGTTATTTTGCCTTATCATATCGAGTTGGATCGCTTGCAAGAAGAAGCTAAGGGCGACAATAAGATTGGTACGACAATTAAGGGAATTGGTCCAGCTTATATGGACAAGGCTGCTCGTGTTGGAATTCGTATTGCAGATCTTTTAGATAAAGATATTTTCCGTGAGCGTTTAGAACGTAACCTTGCTGAAAAGAATCGTCTTTTTGAAAAATTGTATGACAGTAAAGAGATTGTTTTCGATGATATTTTTGAAGAATATTACGAATATGGTCAACAAATCAAGAAATACGTGATAGATACATCTGTTATCTTGAATGATGCGCTTGATAATGGCAAACGTGTGCTTTTTGAAGGTGCACAAGGTGTTATGCTAGATATCGACCAAGGTACTTATCCATTTGTTACGTCATCAAACCCTGTAGCTGGTGGTGTGACAATTGGTTCTGGTGTCGGTCCAAGCAAGATTGACAAGGTTGTAGGTGTATGTAAAGCTTATACGAGTCGTGTAGGAGATGGTCCTTTCCCAACTGAGTTGTTTGATGAAGTGGGAGAACGTATCCGTGAAGTGGGTCATGAGTATGGTACAACAACTGGTCGTCCACGTCGTGTAGGTTGGTTTGACTCAGTTGTGATGCGTCATAGCCGTCGTGTTTCTGGTATTACTAATCTTTCATTGAACTCTATCGATGTTTTGAGTGGTTTAGATACTGTGAAAATCTGTGTGGCCTATGATCTTGATGGTCAACGTATTGACTACTATCCAGCTAGTCTTGAGCAATTGAAGCGTTGCAAACCTATCTATGAAGAGTTGCCAGGTTGGTCAGAAGATATTACTGGAGTTCGTAATTTGGAGGATCTTCCTGAGAATGCGCGTAACTATGTTCGTCGTGTGAGTGAATTGGTTGGCGTTCGTATTTCTACTTTCTCAGTAGGTCCTGGTCGTGAACAAACAAATATTTTAGAAAGTGTTTGGTCCTAAGAGATTTTTAAGATTTGTTTAAGATAGGTCGGGTATACTATAGACAGTTACAAGAAGACCTCCTAACTTGTTGTAACAAATATCCTAAACTTTTCTTTTTCATAATAATCTCCCTATAGAGTCACCGCATTCGGTGGCTTTTTTTGTGTTGGGATTCATGATATAATAATAAAATCGATAAGTAGGAAAAGAGAAAAGAGATGTATTATACGCTTGAAGAAAAAGAAGTCTTTATGAGGGAGGCTTTGAGAGAGGCTGAGATTGCTCTTGAACACGATGAAATTCCAATTGGTTGTGTGATTGTCAAAGATGGGGAAATCATTGGTCGTGGGCATAATGCGCGTGAGGAATTACAGCGAGCGGTTATGCATGCGGAAATTATGGCTATAGAGGATGCGAACTTGAGTGAGGAGAGCTGGCGCTTGCTGGATTGCATACTTTTTGTGACCATTGAACCTTGTGTCATGTGTAGTGGGGCGATTGGGCTTGCCCGTATTCCAAATGTGGTCTATGGGGCTAAAAACCAGAAATTTGGCGCTGCTGGAAGTTTGTACGATATCTTGACAGATGAGCGTCTTAACCATCGTGTAGAGGTTGAAACGGGAATTTTGGAAGATGAATGCGCAGCTATTATGCAGGACTTTTTTAGAAATAGACGGAAAAAATAATTTTGCTTTTAAAATGAATAGGAATGTGATATAATAAATAGTGGAGCAACAGTTCTGCGTGAAGCGGGTCAGGGGAGGAATCCAGCAGCCCTAAGCGATTTGAATTGTGTGCTCTTTTTTTCGTGCTTTTTCCGAATAAATAAGATAGAATAATCTAGAATAAATGATAATAGAAAAGAGAAGATGATGAAAATTCGTGGTTTTGAATTGGTTTCTACTTTTACAGATGAAAATTTATTGCCCAAGCGTGAGACAGCGCATGCGGCTGGTTATGACTTAAAGGTTGCTGTGCGTACAGTTATAGCTCCAGGAGAGATTGTCTTGGTTCCGACAGGGGTTAAGGCTTATATGCAGCCGACTGAGGTTCTTTACCTTTATGATCGCTCTTCAAATCCTCGTAAGAAGGGCTTGGTCTTGATTAACTCAGTTGGGGTCATTGATGGGGACTATTATGGAAATCCTGGGAATGAAGGGCATATTTTTGCACAGATGAAGAATATCACAGACCAAGAGGTTGTTCTTGAAGTTGGAGAACGTGTTGTCCAGGCTGTCTTTGCTCCTTTCTTAATTGCAGATGGAGATGCAGCTGATGGTGTGCGAACTGGTGGTTTTGGATCAACTGGACACTAAGATGAAGATTATCTTTATACGTCACGGGGAGCCAGATTACCGTGAGTTAGAGGAGCGTTCTTATACGGGATTTGGGATAGATTTGGCGCCCTTGTCTGAGAAGGGACGGCAGCAGGCCCATAAATTGAGCACCAATCCTTTACTCCCTTCAGCTGAAATAATCGTATCTTCTGCAGTCACAAGAGCTTTAGAAACGGCTTCTTATGTGGTTTATGCTACGGGTCTTCCTTTAAGAGTAGAGCCTTTATTACATGAATGGCAGGTCTATGAAAGTGGCACAGATAATTTTGAAAAAGCTCGTACTATGTTTCTAGAAAATAAGGGGGAGTTACTTCCTAATAGTCCTATTCAATATGAGACAGCTACGGAGATGAAGTCTCGTTTTCTAGAATGCATGGCTAAGTATCGAGATTACCAGACCGTGATAGTGGTAACTCACAACATGCTCATGCGTCAGTTTGTGCCAAATGAGAAGATTGATTTTTGCCAAGTGGTTGAGTGTGAATTAGAGATATAGAAAGAGGTTTATCATCGCAAAGAAAAAAGCGACATTTGTATGTCAAAATTGTGGGTATAATTCACCTAAATATCTGGGGCGTTGCCCCAACTGTGGGTCTTGGTCTTCTTTTGTAGAAGAGGTTGAGGTTGTCGAGGTCAAAAATGCGCGTGTGTCTTTAACAGGTGAGAAAACCAAGCCCATGAAACTGGCTGAAGTGACCTCCATCAATGTCAATCGAACCAAGACAGAGATGGAGGAATTCAACCGTGTACTTGGAGGCGGAGTGGTACCAGGAAGTCTCGTCCTCATAGGTGGGGATCCTGGAATTGGGAAATCAACCCTTCTCCTACAAGTCTCAACCCAGTTGTCCCAAGTGGGGACTGTTCTCTACGTCAGTGGGGAGGAGTCTGCTCAGCAAATCAAGCTACGAGCAGAGCGCTTGGGTGATATTGATAGTGAGTTTTATCTTTATGCAGAGACCAATATGCAGAGTGTTCGTGCTGAGGTGGAGCGTATCCAACCAGACTTTCTCATTATTGACTCCATCCAGACTATTATGTCTCCTGAGATTTCAGGGGTGCAGGGCTCTGTTTCTCAGGTGCGTGAGGTGACGGCTGAACTTATGCAGCTGGCTAAAACCAATAACATTGCCATCTTTATCGTAGGTCATGTGACCAAGGAAGGAACATTAGCTGGGCCTCGTATGTTGGAGCATATGGTGGATACGGTACTTTACTTTGAAGGGGAGCGTCACCATACCTTTCGTATTTTGAGAGCGGTCAAAAACCGTTTTGGCTCCACTAATGAGATTGGGATTTTTGAGATGCAGTCAGGTGGCTTGGTTGAGGTTCTTAATCCGAGTCAAGTTTTCCTAGAAGAGCGTTTGGATGGAGCGACTGGCTCATCAATCGTTGTGACCATGGAAGGGACGCGTCCTATTCTTGCAGAAGTGCAGGCCTTGGTGACACCGACCATGTTTGGAAATGCCAAGCGTACGACGACAGGACTTGATTTTAACCGTGCTAGCTTGATTATGGCTGTTTTGGAAAAGCGGGCAGGTCTTCTCTTGCAAAATCAGGACGCCTATCTTAAATCTGCTGGCGGTGTCAAATTGGATGAACCTGCCATTGACTTGGCCGTTGCTGTTGCTATTGCTTCGAGCTATAAGGACAAGCCAACTAATCCTCAGGAATGTTTTGTGGGAGAACTGGGCTTGACAGGAGAAATTCGGCGCGTGAATCGTATCGAACAACGTATCAACGAAGCTGCTAAGTTAGGCTTTACTAAGATTTATGTACCTAAGAATTCCTTGCCAGGAATCACTCCGCCCAAGGAAATTCAGGTCATTGGCGTGACAACGATTCAGGAAGTTTTGAAAAAGGTCTTTGCATAATCCGTGACAAATTCTCTTAAAAATGATAAGATAGGAGAAATATTTGACTATCAAATTTTCAAGGAGGGAATCGTGTCGTATTTTGAACAGTTTATGCAAGCTAATCAGGCTTATGTTGCCTTACATGGGCAGTTAAATCTGCCACTTAAACCCAAAACAAGAGTAGCTATTGTGACCTGTATGGACTCTCGTCTGCACGTTGCGCAAGCTCTGGGCTTGGCACTTGGGGATGCTCATATCTTGCGGAATGCAGGTGGTCGAGTGACTGAAGACATGATTCGTTCGCTAGTTATTTCCCAGCAACAAATGGGGACAAGAGAGATTGTGGTATTGCACCATACAGACTGTGGTGCTCAGACCTTTGAAAATGAACCTTTTCAGGAGTATTTAAAAGAGGAATTAGGTGTAGATGTGTCAGACCAGGACTTCTTGCCCTTCCAAGATATAGAAGAGAGTGTACGCGAGGATATGCAACTGCTTATCGAGTCTCCCCTAATACCAGACGATGTCACTATCTTTGGTGCCATTTACAATGTTGATACAGGAAGTATGACAGTCGTAGAATTATAAATACTTCATTTAGAAAGAAAGTGTATGAAGAAAAGCAGTATTTTATTTATTTTTATTTTATTGCTATGTATTGGTTTACAGTATGAAACCATCTACTATACGGACGGTTCGAGGTCAGGTGCGGAATATGGACTAATGGGAGTTTCTATCTTTCTAGCTCTCTTTTACATGATTCCGGCTCTTTATTTTCTCTTCCGTATTGGGAAAAAATGGGAATTGCCAAAGAAGGTTTTGATTCTGTCTTTATTGGGAGGGATGTTCCTTTCAGGCTGGTTGTCTAGCTTTGCGAATACCTATATCCATGATTTGCTGGGTATGCTTTTTCCAGATAGTACATTTTTAAATGCCTTTGAAAGTGCTATTGTGGCTCCTTTGGTAGAAGAACCCTTGAAATTATTGCCACTTGTTTTTGTTTTGGCTTTGATTCCTGTGCGAAAATTAAAATCTTTGTTTTTACTTGGAATTGCTTCCGGTTTGGGATTCCAAATGATTGAGGATATTGGTTATATTCGTACGGATTTGCCAGAGGGCTTTGACTTTACTATTTCGCGAATTTTAGAGCGTATCATCTCAGGAATTGCCTCTCACTGGACTTTTTCAGGTCTAGCTGTAGTAGGTGTTTACTTGCTTTACAGAGCCTATAAAGGACAGAAGGTTGGCAAGAAACAGGGCCTTATTTTTCTAGGTTTAGCCTTGGGAACTCACTTCTTGTTTAACTCTCCTTTTGTGGAGTTGGAAACAGAGTTGCCTTTAGCGATTCCAGTGGTTACGGCTATTGCTCTCTATGGTTTTTATCATGCTTATTGCTTTGTTGAGAAACACAATGAGTTGATGACCTAGAATATTTTTCAAAAGAATGATGCAAGGGTACAAATATGGTGCCCTTCTTTTATTTTTGATTGAAAAATAGTGCAAAAAGCGCTACAATGGTAGATGGAAAATCTTGTGAAAAGCACAAGCGATACATATATACCGGAGGAAATCATGTCTTTTTCTGATTTAAAGCTGTTTGCCCTTTCTTCTAATAAAGAATTGGCAGAACGTGTGGCGCAGGAGATTGGGATAGAGTTGGGGAAATCAAGTGTTCGCCAATTTTCAGATGGAGAGATTCAGGTCAACATTGAAGAATCAATCCGTGGGAAACACGTCTTTATCCTACAATCAACTAGTTCGCCTGTAAATGACAATCTGCTTGAAATTTTGATTATGGTAGATGCTTTGAAGCGTGCGAGTGCAGAATCTGTCAATGTTGTCATGCCTTACTATGGGTATGCACGTCAGGATAGAAAGGCGAGAGCGCGTGAGCCAATCACTTCAAAACTTGTCGCAAATATGCTTGAAGTAGCTGGAGTGGATCGTTTATTGACCATCGACTTGCATGCTGCGCAAATTCAAGGATTCTTTGATATTCCTGTGGATCATTTGATGGGTGCTCCTCTGATTGCAGATTATTTTGAGCGTCGTGGTATGGTTGGTTCTGACTATGTGGTTGTCAGCCCGGACCATGGAGGGGTGACTCGTGCTCGTAAGTTGGCAGAATTTTTGAAAACATCTATCGCTATTATTGATAAACGTCGTAGCGTTGATAAGATGAATACTAGTGAAGTTATGAACATCATCGGTAAGGTTGAAGGCAAGACTTGTATCTTGATTGATGATATGATTGATACCGCTGGAACGATTTGTCATGCGGCAGATGCTCTTGCGGAAGCTGGTGCTGTTGAAGTCTATGCAAGCTGTACGCACCCAGTTCTTTCTGGTCCTGCTACGGACAATATCCAAAAATCAGCTATTAAGAAATTGGTTGTTTTGGATACCATCTATCTTCCAGAAGAGCGTTTGATTGATAAGATTGAGCAGATTTCAATCGCTCATCTCCTAGGGGATGCTATCGTACGTATTCATGAAAAACGACCACTTTCTCCACTTTTCGGTATTGAGAAAAAAATTTAATGACCAAGCCTGAGATGGTTCTCAGGTTTTTTCGTCTTTTTTCCGAATAAATATAGTCAATTGAAACAAGAACAAGACAAAAGAGCCTCGTAAAAGGTATTGCAACTTGGTAATACCTTTTTGAGATGCTTTTTGAGATGAGCCCATGTCTTCTCAATAGGATTGTACTCAGGTGAGTAGGGAGGAAGGGGTAAAAGTTTATGCCCAAACTCTTCACACAAGAATTCTATTCTAGCTATTCTATTGGAATCTTGCATTATCCATAATAATAACTGAGGGTGTATTTAATGTCGGTAAGAGAAATTTCTGAAACCAAGCTTCAAAAAAGTCGCTCGTCATTGTTTCTTGGTAAGTTATTGGAGCGATTAACTCACCATTTGTTAGCCCTGCAACCAAAGAAATCCCCTGATATCTTCTTCCAGAGACTTTACCTCCTATTAACTGACCTTTTGATGAGCAACCATATTCTCGATAAAAGTAAGTATCGAATCCTGTTTCATCAATATAAACAGGTGCTAAGTGCTTTAAACTATTAAAATTCTTAAGAAATAAGGATACTTTTCTGGGTCTTGTTCATAGTAGGTGTGGTTCTTTTTTTCGAGTGTACCCCATAAATTTGAGCGCATAGTGGATAGTAGTTGGATGACAGCCAAATTCAGAAGCTATTTCAGTCAAATAAGCGTCTGGATTGTCAGTAAGATAGTTTTTAAGTCTATCTCTATCAACTTTTCTTGGTTTTGTTCCTTTTACTTGATGGTTTAGCTCTTCTGTTCCCTCTTTTAGCCTTAACCAGCCATAAATGGTATTACGTGAGATTTGGAAAACCTGTGATGCTTTTGTTATACTACCTGTTCGCTCACAATAGCCGAGAACTTTTTTACGAAAATCTATTGAATATGCCATAAGAAGATTATACAACATTGTGTATTGTTTTTAGTTCATTTTACTATAGATAGAAGCAGTGAATCTAGCAAACCTAGATTTAAAAATGTGCTATAATGAAAGGAGAGAAAGAATGATTCTAAGACATCCGGGCATTAGCTCAACCAATGATTTGGACGCTAAGAAAATTTTCAGCAATCCAGAAATCACTTGTCAATTTATTCGCGATATGCTGGATTTACCAGCAAAAAATGTGACCATTTTGGAAGGAAGTAACATTCACGTCTTGCCTTCTCTGCCCTATTAAGCACAAGATTTCTATACCAGTATTGATGTCTTGGTGGAGTTGGATAATGGAACCCAAGTAATCATTGAAATTCAAGTTCATCATCAGAATTTTTTCATCAATCTCCTGTGGGCTTACTTGTGCAGTCAGGTCAATCAAAATCTAGAAAAAATTCGCCAATAAGAAGGAAACGCTCACCAAAGTTATAAACACATCGCATCAGTATACGCAATAGCTATTGTGGATAGTAATTACTTTCAGGATGATTAAGCTTTTCATAGCTTTAGTATGCGAGAGGGAACGACAGGTGAAGTCTTAACCATCACAAACAATGGACAGGAAAACCATCTAGTCAAGATGGTATTCTTGGAATTAAAAAATACAGAGAAACCAGCAAGGATAGCGTTCGCAAGCCATGGTTGGAGTTTTTCGGGAATAAACCCTTTACCCAGCGCCCCGAGCGAGCCATCAGCCAAGCAGACCAACTGCTAGATTACAAGAGCTGGTCCGAGGAGGACAGGAAAATGTTTAGTCAACTACGTATGCGTGAAGAACAAGCCTTACTCGCTCATGACTATGCATTGGAACAAGCGGAGGAAAAAGACTTAGAGCGTGGTCGTGCAGAGGGGCTTGAACAGGGACTGGAGCGTGGTCTTGAACGTGGACGAGCTGAAGGGATTGAACAAGGGCGAGAAGAAGGCTTGGAACGTGGGAAACTTTTTGCCTTTCTGGATATGGTTCGCCAAGGACTTCTGACTTCCGAGGTTGCCAGCCATCAGCTGGGTATGAGCGTCGCTGAGTTTGAGTCCTTGCTATGAGGTCACATTTTTTTAATATAGTAGAAAGTTAATGAAATGGCGAGTTATTTCTAAAATACTTGTCATTTTTGCTTGACATTTGGAAGGGGGATAGGATAATACCATAGAAGTGAGTTCTGTCCAACTATCGATATGGATTAGATATGTGAAGTTTGACTCAAAGTTTAAGAAATTTGTGAGATTTTCACTTGGGAGATACGGTATTTGAAGGGTATTTCATCTCACAAAGGTGTTTTTTCAACCTTTTTTGAAAAAAATGAAAGCTCTTCTAGGCATAAGAAAACACCTCTGTGTTATACTTGTTGTTCAACCACAAACACAAGAAAGGCACAGAGATGCAAGACAATTATACTACAAAAGCCAAACAAAAGAAGGAAAATCAAATAGAGAAATTGCCTCTTTGCTTGGAAAAGCTCCTCAAACTATCCACACTGAAATCAAGCGTGGGACAGTCTGACAATGTCTTGGAAAAGGGCGCTTCAAAGAGGTTTATTCTACCGACTATGCTCAACAGTCTTATGAAAACAATCGCAGGCGCTCGGTCAAGAAATCAAGCTTAACCAAAGAACTAAAGGAAAAGATTCTCCATTATCATAATCAAAAGTTTTCTCCTGAAATGATGGTTATGGCTAAAGGGGTTAACGTGGGAATTTCAACCATTTACTATTGGATTCATCATGGAAAATTGGGATTAATACTAGACTAAAATCAAAAAGCATTATATAATAGTAATATGAAATCAACTAAAGAAGAAATCCAAACAATCAAAACACTTTTAAAAGACTCTCGTACAGCTAAATATCATAAACGCCTTCAAATCGTTCTATTTCGTCTGATGGGTAAATCTTATAAAGAGATTATAGAGCTTTTAGACTGTAATCAAACAACGATTTGGCCAACTGTAAAAAAATATGAGGAGTTCGGACTCGACTCTCTCCTTCAAGAAACACGTGGTTGTCGTAACCATGCACATATGACAATTGAGGAAGAGAAAGCCTTTCTTGCCCGTCATTTGAAGGCTGCAGAGGCAGGAGAATTTGTTACAATTGATGCCTTATTTCAGGCTTATACAAAGGAGTTAGGTCCTTCCTACACACGTGATGCCTTTTATCAACTCTTGAAGCGCCATGGTTGGCGAAATATTAGGCCACGTCCAGAACATCCCAAGAAAGCAGACGTTCAAACCATTGTCGCGTCTAAAAATAAAATCTCAATTCAAGAAGACAAGAAAGCGCTTTAAAACCAGTAGACCTTTTCGTAAGGTTTGCTTGATGTACCAAGATGAGGCTGGTTTCGGTAGAATCAGTAAACTAGGATCTTGTTGGGCTCCAATAGGAGTAGGTCCACATGTCCATAGTCACTATATACGAGAATTTTGCTATTGTTATGGAGCTGTTGATGCCCATACAGGCGAATCATTTTTCTTAATCGCTGGTGGATGTCATACTGAGTGGATGAACGCCTTTTTAGAAGAGCTTTCACAAGCTTATTCAGATGATTATCTTTTACTCGTTATGGACAATGCCATATGGCATAATAAAAGCGCTGAATCGGTCAATCAGGCTCTAAAACTCATCTTAAAACAAGACAAGATTCTGTCCATCACGGCAGATAATGGTACAGAATTTAACCGCTTGTCTGATGTATTTTCTGAGGAACATATCTATTATGCGCACCCCTATGCCTCTTGGGAAAAGGGGAACTGATGAGAATCACAACAGGCTCATTCGGAGATGGTTACCTAAGGGAACTAAGAAAACGACTCCCAAAGAAGTCGCATTCATCTAAAATTGGATTAATAACTATCCTAAAAATGCTTGAACTACAAATCACCCAGAGAAGACTTCTTGATGGCTAACTTGAACTTGAAATTTGGCTTTTTTGAAAAAATAGGTAAAAAGTTTAAAAACTCGAAGAAAACTCTTGACAAATCCTGCAAATATTTATATAATCTATGGTAGTAAGGTAGTCTTACGAAAAAATATTTTAAAGAAAAACAAAGGAGATAAAACGATGAAAAAAGTTTTATTGACAAGCGCAGTCGCTCTTGCAGCATTTGGTGCTGTACAAGCTGTTTCAGCTGATACAGCAACTTTTAGTGAGGCTAATGTTCAAACATTGCCAAATGCTAAACCTGCAGCTGATGAGAGAACAGAACCAAGTGCAGAAGTTTCTAAACTCTTTAAAGAAGCAGCAGAAGCAGCAGAAGCAGCAGCTAAACGTGGAGAAGAAGCAAGTGGTAAAGTTAATACTACTGAAAATGGTGATTTGACTATTGATGATATTAAGTCTCACCTTGCATCTCAACAATCTCAACAATCTAATAAACAAAGAGTTGTTACCGATAGATATGTTAAGGTTTATGATAAAGAAGGTAATGAACTGAAACTTGATGGTAAAGCAGTTGAGATTAAGTATGAAAAATCAGCTAATAGTACTGTTGAAGTTAAAACTAAACGTGGAACATATAAATTAACAGTTCGAGTACAAAATGGTAAAGCAACCCTTTTGAAAACTCCTCAATTAGTAGCTTCTGCTGAAACACCTGCTCAAAAAGCTGAATGGATTAAATCAGGTTCTCGCTGGTGGTACAAACACGCTGATGGTTCTTACACAACTAATGGTTGGGAAAAAATCAATGGCACTTGGTACTATTTCGACCAAGCTGGTTGGATGACAACTGGTTGGGTTAAAGACAATGGTACTTGGTACTACCTAAACGACAACGGTTCAATGGCAACTGGTTGGGTTAAAGATAACGGTACTTGGTACTACTTGAAATCATCAGGTGCAATGGCAACTGGTTGGTATCAAGTTGGTGGTAAATGGTACTACTCATACGCGTCAGGAGCTCTTGCAGTTAATACAACTGTAGATGGTTATAAAGTAAACCACAACGGTGAGTGGGTTAAATAATCCAAGATAATTTAAAACTAGGAGAGTTCTCTCCTAGTTTTTTTGCTCTTTGTTAGCTATAGGGGTAGAGTTTTTGGCATTTTCCTTGCAACTCCGTCTATTGGTTAGAAGAAAATAAAAAGTGAACAAGACGATATTTCAGTCGTAACCGCCTAATAACGAAGTATATTGAAAAATCTCCAGACTAGAGAACTCACGGATAGTTCCTAATCTGGAGATTTCTTATTTGCACTTTTCTTGTACAACTTTAGTCCATGGTAAATAAGCCTCTAAAACCTCTTTGTTTACGAGAGTTTCCTCGTTTGGAAGACATTCTAGAAGATAGGATAGATATTTTTCACTATTTAGTTGATGACGTTTAGCTGTTTCCAACAAACTCATAATAATAGCTGTTGCTTTAGCTCCTTCAAAACTTTGAGAAAACAACCACCCTCGCTTTTTAAAATTTAGCTTAGGCTAAAAGAGTCCACTGGACTCTTTTACTCCGTCCCATAACCAATGATTTAATGGCGCGTTCAGCTAGATTATTGGAAAGGACCAGATGTCCGTCTTTTAAAATGGTCTTAAAGGTTTCTTCATACTTGAGGCTGTATTCAATAGCCCTTCCTAGTTTTGAACCTGCTAAAACTGACTGACATCGACACCAAGCAAAGAAATCTTCCATTAGGGGGTGGAGCTCTTCTTGACGTTTCTGTAGTCGTTCATCAGCTGGCAAAGCATGCAATCGCTTTTCACCTGCTTTTAAGGCCTAGTTTAAGACTAAGTTAGAACAAGGAAAACATTACAATGTAGCCATCATCCACCTTGCAAAAAAACTTATCCGAACCATGTTTTATCTCCTAAAAAAGAGCTACCATTTGACGAACAAAAAGTGATGTAATTTCTGAAATTAACACAAGATTACCTTTGAAAAAAATGGACTTTTTCAAGGGATTTTTGCCGTGCTCTAAAATCATCGCTAAATCATCAAATTGAAATAAGAAATATTTTAGATAAACTATTGACTTTTTTTATAGTTTGTCTTTCATTATAGCACATTTTTAAATCTAAGTTTACTAGTTTCAATGCTTCTATCTATTTATTCGGGAAAAAGTTTGAAAAATACTTGCTCTAGCTCTTCCCAATGGTATTTTTTGATTCTTTCCTTTATAATGGGTGTATGGATAAGAAAAAATTATTATTGATTGATGGGTCTTCTGTTGCTTTTCGGGCGTTTTTTGCACTCTATCAGCAGTTGGACCGTTTTAAGAATGCGGCTGGTTTGCATACCAATGCCATTTATGGTTTCCAGTTGATGTTGAGCCATTTGTTGGAGCGGGTGGAGCCTAGTCATATTTTGGTGGCTTTTGATGCGGGAAAGACGACCTTCCGGACAGAGATGTATGCGGACTATAAGGGTGGTCGGGCTAAGACTCCTGATGAGTTTCGTGAGCAATTTCCTTTCATTCGTGAGTTGCTGGATCATATGGGGATTCGTCACTATGAGCTGGCTCAGTATGAGGCGGATGACATCATTGGGACGCTGGATAAGCTAGCTGAGCAGGATGGTTTTGATATTACCATTGTCAGTGGGGACAAGGACTTGATTCAGCTGACGGATGAGCATACGGTGGTTGAGATTTCCAAGAAAGGTGTGGCTGAGTTTGAGGCCTTTACGCCAGATTACCTCATGGAAGAAATGGGCCTCACACCAGCTCAGTTTATCGATCTCAAGGCGCTCATGGGTGATAAGTCGGATAATATCCCTGGGGTGACCAAAGTCGGTGAAAAGACGGGTATTAAGCTCTTGCTGGAGCATGGTTCGCTTGAGGGGATTTATGAAAATATTGATGGAATGAAGACTTCTAAGATGAAGGAAAATCTCATCAATGACAAGGAACAGGCCTTTTTGTCTAAAACACTAGCGACCATTGATACCAAGGCACCGATTGCGATTGGTTTAGAGGACTTGGTCTATAGTGGTCCAGATGTTGAAAATCTTGGGAAATTCTACGATGAGATGGGCTTCAAACAGCTAAAGCAGGCTTTAAATGTGTCGTCAGCTGATGTGTCTGAGAGTTTGGATTTTACTATTGTTGACCAAATCAGTCAAGATATGCTGAGTGAAGAGTCTATCTTCCACTTTGAGCTTTTTGGTGAGAATTACCATACGGATAATTTGGTTGGATTTGCCTGGTCTTGTGGGGATAAGCTCTATGCCACAGACAAGCTTGAGCTGTTGCAAGACCCGATTTTCAAGGATTTCTTAGAAAAAACATCTCTGAGAGTTTATGACTTTAAGAAGGTTAAAGTTCTTTTGCAACGTTTTGGTGTGGATTTGCAGGCGCCTGCTTTTGACATCCGTTTGGCTAAATACCTCCTTTCGACTGTGGAGGACAATGAAATTGCGACCATCGCTAGTCTTTATGGTCAGACTTACTTGGTTGATGATGAAACTTTCTACGGTAAGGGTGTTAAAAAGGCCATTCCTGAACGTGAGAAATTCTTGGAACACTTAGCTTGTAAACTTGCTGTTTTGGTAGAAACAGAGCCTATTTTACTTGAAAAACTCAGCGAAAATGGGCAATTAGAGCTTCTTTATGATATGGAGCAACCTCTGGCTTTTGTCCTTGCCAAGATGGAAATTGCTGGGATTACGGTCAAGAAAGAGACCTTGCTTGAGATGCAGGCTGAAAATGAGCTTGTCATTGAAAAACTGACTCAAGAGATTTACGAGTTGGCTGGTGAGGAGTTTAATATCAACTCGCCTAAGCAGTTGGGCGTGCTTCTCTTTGAAAAATTGGGACTTCCTTTAGAATACACTAAAAAAACCAAGACAGGTTATTCGACAGCGGTGGATGTCTTGGAACGCTTGGCTCCTATTGCTCCGATTGTTAAGAAAATCCTAGACTACCGTCAAATTGCTAAGATTCAATCGACTTATGTAATTGGCTTGCAGGACTGGATTTTGGATGATAGCAAGATTCATACTCGTTATGTGCAGGATTTGACCCAAACAGGTCGTCTGTCTAGTGTAGATCCAAACCTGCAAAACATTCCTGTGCGTTTGGAACAAGGGCGCTTGATTCGGAAGGCCTTTGTGCCAGAGTGGGAGGATAGTGTATTGCTCAGCTCGGACTATTCACAAATTGAATTGCGCGTTTTGGCGCATATTTCTAAGGATGAGCACTTGATTAAGGCCTTCCAAGAGGGGGCAGATATCCATACTTCGACAGCCATGCGGGTCTTTGGCATTGAGCGTCCTGAGGATGTGACTGCAAACGATCGTCGCAATGCCAAGGCGGTTAACTTTGGAGTGGTTTATGGTATTTCAGACTTTGGTTTGTCTAATAATTTAGGCATTAGCCGTAAGGAAGCCAAAGCCTATATTGATACCTACTTTGAACGCTTCCCAGGTATTAAAAATTACATGGATGAAGTGGTGCGTGAGGCGCGTGATAAGGGCTATGTGGAGACCCTTTTCAAGCGTCGTCGTGAGTTGCCAGATATCAATTCGCGTAACTTCAACATTCGTGGTTTTGCGGAGCGGACAGCTATCAACTCACCTATCCAGGGTTCAGCAGCAGATATTCTCAAGATTGCCATGATTCAGCTAGACAAGGCTCTAGTTGAGGGTGGTTATCAGACTAAGATGCTTCTGCAAGTGCACGATGAAATCGTCCTTGAAGTTCCTAAATCTGAATTGGTAGAGATGAAAAAATTGGTCAAACAAACCATGGAAGAAGCCATTCAACTCAGTGTTCCCCTCATCGTAGATGAAAATGAAGGGGCAACCTGGTACGAGGCTAAATAAAAAGGGGGCTAGTCCTCCTTTTTGTAGTAGAATTCTGCAAGCCTTTTCAAATTGTGCTATACTGATGAAAGAGGAGGATTTTTATGAGTCAAGAATTTATCAATCCAAGTGATGGCGTGATTCGTCAGTATCTCGCAACGAGTAAAACCCTTGCTGTTGTGGGTTTGTCAGACCGTGAGGAAACAACCAGCAATCGAGTGACCAAGGAAATGCAGGCTCGGGGTTATAAAATTATCCCAGTCAATCCCAAGGCGGCAGGTGGCGAAATATTGGGTGAAAAGGCTTATGCTAGCCTTGCTGAGATTCCTTTTCCTGTAGATATTGTCAATGTTTACCGTCGCAGTGAGTTTTTGCCTGATGTGGCGCGTGATTTTCTCAAAGCTGATGCCAAGATTTTTTGGGCACAGCTAGGACTTGAAAATCTAGAAGCGGAAGAGATCTTGCGTGCTGGTGGATGCGATGACATCGTGATGAATCGCTGCATCAAGAGAGAACATACTCGCTTGATTAAGGAAGCATAAGAAAAAGGTAGCTGATGGGCTACCTTTTGTGTTATACTCAATGAAAATCAAAGAGGAAACTAGGAAACTAGCCGCAGACTGCTCAAAACACCGNNAAGTCAGTAACATATATACAGCAAGGCGACGTTGACGTGGTTTGAAGAGATTTTCGAAGAGTATTAGAAAATGCCGATAAGGGTCTGCATACCAAGAGTGGTGAGGATGATGGCAATCCAGCAGATGGCTCCGAGAACAATGGATTTTCCACTGGATTTGACCATAGCGACCAGATTGGTTTTGAGACCGATAGCACTCATGGCCATGACAATAAGGAATTTAGAGAGTTCTTTGAGAGGGGTAAAGAAACTACTGGATACACCTAGAGAGGTGAGTAGTGTAGTGAGGAGAGAGGCAAGGATAAAGTAAAGGATAAAAAGTGGGAAGACTTTTTTCAGTTGTAGGCTTTGCTTGTTTTCTTGTTGGCGACTTTGCCAGTAGGATAGAAAGAGCGTGATAGGGATAATGGCCAAAGTACGTGTGAGTTTAACAATGGTTGCAGACTCGAGGGTATTGCTTTGGTAAAGACTGTCCCAAGCGCTGGCGGCAGCCGTTACAGAGGAAGTGTCGTTGACCGCAGTCCCTGCAAAGAGGGCGAAGCCTTCATTGGATAGATGAAGCCAGGTGCCGAGGGTTGGAAAGATGAGCGCAGCCAAGACATTGAAGAAAAAGATAACGGAAATGGATTGGGCTACTTCCTTTTCCTTAGCATCAATAACGGGCGCTGTCGCAGCAATGGCAGAACCACCACAGATTGAAGAACCTACTCCAACCAAGGTAGCCAGTTTTGTATCCAGGGCAAAGAAGCGCTGGAAGAAGTAGGCAATAATCAGAGCTATTGAAATGGTGGATAGGATGACAGGGAGCGAAGATTGCCCAACTGCGAAGACTTGCGAGATATTGAGACCAAAACCAAGCAAGACAACGGCATACTGGAGCAATTTTTTAGAACTAAAGGTCAATCCCGCATCCAGTTGTTTATAAGACGAGAGAAAGGGATGTAGGAGCATTCCCATGAAAATGGCAAAAACGGGCGCGCCAATGACAGGGAAGAATCCTCCTAAGTACCAAGATACGATAGAAATGAGAAGGCAGGCCAAGATACCTGCTCCATTTTTTGATAGAAATGACATAAAAACCTCCAAATAAAATCTTTTACCATTATAGACATAAAAACAGGAAAAGTAAAGTAGAAAGTGGAAAGTTATTCTATTATGTATTTTTGCGGTCGGGGGGCTTTTGTAGTATAATAGAGATACGTTTTTACAGTAGGAGGTATCTATGGACTTAACTAAGCGCTTTAATAAACAGTTAGATAAGATTCAAGTTTCGTTGATTCGTCAGTTTGACCAGGCTATTTCGGAGATTCCTGGGGTCTTGCGTTTGACCTTGGGGGAACCTGATTTTACAACGCCAGATCATGTCAAGGAGGCGGCCAAGCGAGCGATTGATCAGAACCAATCCTACTATACAGGGATGAGTGGTCTGCTGACTCTACGTCAGGCAGCCAGTGACTTTGTTAAGGAAAAGTACCAACTGGACTATGCTCCTGAAAATGAAATCCTGGTTACAATTGGGGCGACAGAGGCTTTATCTGCGACTTTGACAGCTATTTTGGAAGAGGGAGACAAGGTGCTCTTGCCAGCTCCTGCCTATCCAGGTTATGAACCGATTGTCAATCTAGTTGGGGCAGAGATTGTCGAGATTGACACAACTGAAAATGGTTTTGTCTTGACTCCTGAGATGTTGGAAAAGGCCATTTTGGAGCAGGGAGACAAGCTCAAGGCGGTTATTCTCAACTATCCAGCTAATCCGACAGGAATTACCTATAGTCGGGAGCAGTTGGAGGCCTTGGCAGACGTTTTACGCAAGTACGAAATTTTCGTTGTCTGTGATGAGGTTTACTCAGAATTGACCTATACAGGCGAAGCCCATGTATCTCTAGGAACGATGTTGAGAGACCAGGCTATCATTATCAATGGTCTATCTAAATCGCATGCTATGACCGGTTGGCGTTTGGGACTAATTTTCGCTCCTGCGGCCTTCACAGCTCAGTTAATCAAGAGTCACCAGTACTTGGTGACTGCCGCAAATACCATGGCGCAACACGCTGCGGTGGAGGCCTTGACGGCTGGTAAAAACGATGCGGAGCCTATGAAGAAGGAATATATCCAGCGTCGTGATTATATTATCGAGAAAATGACTGCTCTTGGTTTTGAGATTATCAAACCAGACGGTGCCTTCTATATCTTTGCTAAGATTCCAGCTGGTTACAACCAAGACTCCTTTGCCTTTCTAAAGGATTTTGCTCAGAAGAAGGCTGTTGCCTTTATCCCTGGTGCTGCCTTTGGGTGTTATGGAGAAGGTTATGTTCGCCTGTCTTATGCAGCCAGCATGGAGACTATCAAAGAAGCCATGAAACGACTTGAGGAGTATATGAGAGAAGCATGATTCAGTCTATCACGAGTCAAGGCTTGGTGCTCTATAATCGCAATTTTCGTGAGGATGACAAGCTCGTCAAGATTTTTACAGAGCAGGTTGGCAAACGCATGTTTTTTGTCAAACACGCTGGTCAGTCTAAGCTGGCGCCTGTTATTCAGCCCTTGGTGCTGGCACGATTTCTCTTGCGAATCAATGATGACGGACTCAGTTACATCGAAGACTATCATGAGGTCATGACTTTTCCCAAGATTAATAGTGACCTCTTTGTCATGGCCTATGCGACCTATGTGGCAGCTCTTGCAGATGCTAGTTTGCAGGACAATCAGCAGGATGCTCCCTTGTTTGCTTTTTTGCAAAAGACTTTGGAGTTGATGGAAGCAGGCTTGGATTATCAGGTTTTGACCAATATTTTTGAAATTCAAATTTTGACTCGATTTGGGATCAGCCTTAATTTTAATGAGTGTGTCTTTTGCCATCGGGTCGGTCAGGCTTTTGACTTTTCTTTCAAATATGGAGCCTGCCTCTGTTCAGAGCATTATCATGAGGATGAGAGACGTTGCCATCTCAATCCCAATATCCCTTATCTGCTCAATCAATTTCAAGCCATTGATTTTGAGACCTTGGAGACCATTTCGCTCAAGCCCGATATCAAGCAAGACTTACGCCAGTTTATGGATCAGCTCTACGAAGAGTACGTTGGGATTCACCTAAAATCAAAGAAATTTATTGATTCCCTAGCAGACTGGGGACAATTACTAAAAGAGGAAAAGAAATGAAAAAAATCGCAGTAGATGCCATGGGGGGCGATTACGCACCTCAAGCCATCGTTGAGGGTGTCAATCAAGCCCTAGCTGACTTTTCAGATATTGAGGTTCAACTCTACGGAGATGAAGCTAAAATCAAGCAATATCTGACAGCGACAGAGCGCGTCAGCATTATCCATACGGATGAAAAGATTGATTCAGACGATGAACCTACGAGAGCTATTCGGAAGAAGAAAAATGCCAGTATGGTATTGGCGGCCAAGGCTGTCAAAGAAGGAGAAGCAGACGCTGTTCTCTCGGCTGGGAATACAGGTGCCTTGTTGGCGGCAGGATTCTTCATCGTGGGTCGTATCAAGAACATCGATCGTCCTGGACTTATGTCGACTTTGCCGACTGTAGATGGGAAGGGGTTTG
Organism: Streptococcus sp. 2100; assembly: GCF_013276335.1. NCBI lineage: Bacteria > Bacillati > Bacillota > Bacilli > Lactobacillales > Streptococcaceae > Streptococcus > Streptococcus sp. 2100. Next base: position 20,845 of record NZ_VMKV01000016.1, read on the forward strand.
ACATGCTGGACCTCGGTGCCAATGCAGAAAATACAGCCCAGCACCTCCATCAATATGCGGTTCTAGGTTCTTTCTATGCTAAAAATGTCCGTGGCATTGCGCAACCACGTGTTGGCTTACTTAACAATGGAACAGAGAGTAGCAAGGGTGACCCGCTTCGTAAGGAAACTTACGAATTACTAGCAGCTGATGAAAGTTTGAACTTTATCGGAAACGTGGAAGCACGTGATTTGATGAATGGCGTTGCGGATGTTGTCGTGGCAGATGGTTTCACGGGAAACGCTGTGCTCAAATCCATCGAAGGGACAGCCATGGGAATCATGGGATTGCTCAAGACAGCTATTACAGGTGGTGGTCTTCGAGCGAAACTAGGCGCACTCCTTCTCAAGGATAGCCTCAGAGGTTTGAAAAAACAGCTCAACTACTCAGATGTTGGTGGAGCGGTCTTGTTTGGTGTCAAGGCACCTGTTGTCAAGACTCATGGCTCAAGCGATGCCAAGGCTGTTTATAGTACGATTCGCCAGATTCGTACCATGCTAGAAACAGACGTAGTTGCCCAGACTGCGCGTGAATTTTCAGGAGAATAAAAGAGATGACAGAAAAAGAAATTTTTGACCGTATTGTAACCATTATCCAAGAGCGACAGGGAGAGGACTTTGTCGTGACAGAATCCTTGAGTCTGAAAGACGATTTGGATGCTGACTCAGTTGACTTGATGGAGTTTATCTTGACACTGGAAGATGAATTTAATATCGAAATCAGCGACGAAGAAATTGACCAACTCCAAAGTGTAGGAGATGTTGTTAAAATCATTCAAGCAAAATAGAAATCGGAGTTCCAAGGCATTTGCTTTGGAATTTTTTATTTGGCTTAATACTCTTCGAAAATCTCTTCAAACCATGTCAGCTCTATCTGCCACCTCAAAACNNTTTTCATTGAGTATAAGTGACCGTTTAGGAACAGATTTAGTCTTTCTAGGGACAGTAGAAATCTGAGGACAAATAAGGGATATAATGGAGTCAGAAAAAATCAATCTCCAAAAAGGAGAAAAGAAAGGATTTTTATGATGAAAAAATATCTTTATTCTAGTTTGTTAGTTCTTGCAGGAGGCGTTCTCCTAGCAAATACTACGGTAGCCTATGCTGATTCCCCATCAGCAAGTGAGAAAGAAGCGATTGCTCAATTAGTTAATCAAGGCAAGATAAAAGCTGAAGAAGCTGATCAAGTAAAATTGATTGGTTTTGAAGATAAAGAAACCCAAGCAGAGGGAAATCAAGAGAAGAAAGCTTTCAATCAATATCGTGATCCGAAAGGAACATGGATGCAAACCAATGGTAAATGGTGGTTTAAATACGGTTCAGGTGGGTATGCTAAAAATTGGGAACAATTAGATGGCAAGTGGTACTATTTTGATGACCAAGGATGGATGAAAGAAAATACTTGGATTCAACCTGATGGTAATTATTACTACTTATCTGCTAGTGGTGCTATGGTCACTGGTTATCAACGTGTGAATGGTACACCATACTTCTTTAGAGCCAGTGGTGTATGGGTAGAAAATCGTGGACAGGCACTTGGTGAATACGCAGAGACATTTGTAGGAAAAATCCCATATGTTTGGGGTGGGGCAGATTTGAATAGTGGCGTAGATTGCTCAGGATTTACGATGGCTATTCATGCTAAGTTTGATATTAGTATTCCTAGAGTAACCTATGGTCAAGCAACAGGAGGAAGCTATATAAGTAATGGTTCTCAACAAGCTGGAGATTTGATTTTGTATAATAGTGAAGAGACAAATGACCATGTAGGTATTTATGTTGGTGGTGGAAAGGTAGTTCATGCTCCATATCCAGGTCAATATGTTTCTTATATGAATCAATACGGTATTACTCAAAATACAATTCGTAGATATTGGTAATATTGTCTAATTTTTCACAATATTATTGACTTTGACAATGAAAAGTATTAGAATATAGCTAAATAAAGAGGGGAAGCCCTCTTATAGCTATTCAATAAAGGAGGAAATGGCTATGAAAAAATCTAAACTACTTACACTTGGTTTGCTTGCAGGTGCTGGTCTACTTTTGTCTATCAACCAAGCACAGGCTGCAGATACTTGGGTTAAAAATGGTGCTGACTGGAATCTTTCACAAGATGGCAGTCTAGCTAAGGATAAATGGGTACAAAATGCTGGGTCATGGTATCACTTCGACATCACTGGTAAAATGCAGACAGGTTGGCTCAAAGACGGTAACACTTGGTATTCGCTCGCAGATAGTGGCGCTATGCGTACTGGCTGGTACAAGGAAGGTAGCACATGGTACTCACTAGCAGATAGTGGCGCCATGCGTACTGGCTGGTACAAGGAAGGTAGCACATGGTACTCACTAGCAGATAGTGGCGCCATGCGTACAGGTTGGTACAAAGAAGGGTCTACATGGTACTATCTTCATTTTAGTGGTTCTATGATGACAGGTTGGGAGTTCATAGATGGTAAATGGTCTTACTTTGAAAAATCAGGTGCTATGGTTGCAGATAGAGCTGTTCTAGCCAGTGATGGGGAAAGTTATGTCATTGGTAAGGATGGCTATCTAGCAAATAGAAAAGATGCTGGATACAGTATTCATGATATTGTCAAACTTGGAGATGGGCAAGAATATTTGCTAAATGCTAAAGGTGACGATGTTATTATTGAAAAAAATGCTTGGTATATCAGACCAGAGTTCAAGAAGTTTTCTAATAAATATGGAGATGAGGTTGCAAATACTACCTTAGCTTTAGTGGATAATAAAGAAGAAGGACAAGAAATTGATCCTAAGGCAGTTTTACAGAACTTCCAAAACTTACCAAATCGCTACTACTTTGATGAAAATGGACATCGTGTGATTAATATCCCAGCAATGACAACCTATTCAGAGATTAAAAAAGTTGGCAATGATGTCTATTTAGAAAATCCAGGTGCACGACTTCGTCTTGGAGCTACCCACTTTACAATCAATAACAATAAACTATACTATTTAGAAAATGAGCAAGGTAAGCTCAAAACAGGTTACTTTGTATTGATTGATGATGGTATGGCTACAACCCACTATCACATCCTAGCCTATGCGGATCAATCTGGTGAAATTCTTAAGATGAAACGCTTGCCATCAGGAGTTTCAGATTATCTGGATAAAGAAATCGATGGTTTATATGGTGAAAAAATTAAAATTGAATCTCCACACTCAAACGAATATTATAAAGTGGTTGTGGTTAAATAAAAATAACATCTTCACAACTAATCGTTAACGCTCTAACCAATATACCATTTTCAGGAGGCTTTAGATTTCTTGTATTTTAAAAGGAAACTAAAGCCTTTTGTAGATGGAGCAGGGGATAGAGTTATCTATAAAATAATGAAAAGGAGTCTGTCATGGAAATGAAAAATACATTTGTAGAATTGGAACAATTTGAAGAGTTAACTCCAGAGGTTTTGGAAGAAGTGAATGGTGGAGGGATTTTTGAAGATACCGTAAAATGGTGCGATAAATTATTTAGTACGGGTAGACACTTTGCTTAAATTCACAGTATTCGTTAGAGATTAGATTTATTTATGATTATTTTAGAATTCTTAGTTTCTGTGCTATATATACTGTTGGTAGTCGTTTCAACCATGGTTCCTACTATTTATTTGGGTGCTCAAATTTCCCCAGAATTTTATAAAAAACGTTATTGGGTCCTTGTATTTTTAATTAGTTTATCTGCTCGCCAAACATTTGGAGAATTATTTCATATAGGAATCATTCTCTTCTTTTACTGTATTTTTTTACTAGTATTGCACAAGGGAAAAGGGGAAGCTTTTTTTCTTTCTCTGTATCTTTTTCTCTTCTTTCAAAGTATTCGTTATTTATTTTTGACAATTTGGATTCGTGTATTATCTGGTGAGCCTTGTTGTTTTGTAGATTCGTTTTCCACTTTATATAGATCTGTATTTGATTTATTATCAATATTTCTATGTTCTACAATTATGAAACGTTGTTCTTTGGATTTGGATTTATTCTTTTCAGATGCTTTCAAAACCCACTATTATAAGAGTTTTTTCATTATCCTACCTCTGACTGGATTTAGGATATTCTCTTCGTTTATGACCAATAGAAATAGTTCGTTCTACGTTCGTTTTGATACGACCATTTCTCTCCTGATTTTCATTCTCTTTTTCTCTTGGCTCTTTTACATCAAGCATTTGGAGCAGGTTTATCGTGATGAGCAGACCATTCAGAGACAGGAAGATGAAAATCGTTCCTTGCAAGGAATGGTGGATAAGTTGGGACATCTCTATGATGAGGTTCGAGGTTTCCGTCATGATTTTGCGGGAATTGTCGCCAGCATGGAGCCTGCCATAGCAAATCAAGACATGGCTGAGGTATCTACCATTTATCAAGATGTCTTTCTAAAGACTAATGAAAAGCTGAGGAAGGCGGATTACACGGCCTTTAATCTTCACAATATCCATGATATAGCTATTCGCAATACCTTGGCAAAAGCCATGATTGTGGCAGATAAGCAGGGAATTCATTTTAGTTTGGAGACGGTGGGGGTTGTCGAAGAGCTGGCATTGCCTATGTTGGAGGCTATCCGTATCCTCTCTATCCTCACGACAAATGCTTTAGAAGCAGCCAGTGAGGCTGAAAATCCGCAGATTCGGGTTGCTTTATTGGCAGGTGATAGGAGTGTCCGTTTTATCATTGAAAACACTCGTAAGAAAGAAGAACTGAATCCCAGTATTCTCAGTCAAAAGGGTTACTCTACCAAGGATAACCACAGTGGACTGGGCTTGGCAACCTTGGAGGACATGGTTTTTCATTATGATTTAAACTTAGATACCCAGCTAGGAGAGACGACTTTTAGACAAGATTTAGAATTGCCATTTAAGGATGAGAAACGAGGGGGAGAGGAATGAGAATTTTAGTTTTGGAAGACGATAGAGTCCAGCAAGGACGGATAGAGCAGACTTTACTAGATATCGGTCGCTCTCGCAATTTAAGATTGGAAATTGATATTGCCAAAAACTATGGGGATGTTGAAAAGTATTCTCAGTATTTTGACCATTACCAGCTCTATTTATTAGATTTAGAGATTGATGGAGAGCGTGAACGGGGCTTTCAGGTTGCTCAACAGGTTCGGGAGCGGGATCCTTTTACAAGCATTGTCTTTGTGTCCACGCACTCGGAGGCCTTACCTCTAGCTTTTCGCTACCACTTGTCTGCCTTGGATTTTATTTCCAAGGATCAGCCAGAGGCGGACTACTGTCATCAGCTGGAGCGCTGTCTGGACTATGTACTGGCAGTAGATAAGAGGGAAAATATGCGTCTCTTTACCTATAGTTTTGAGGGAAGACGGGGCTTCACTCTGCCCTACCATGAAATTTTAGCCTTTGAAACTTCAGTGGAATCCCATCGTATCAAGGTCTATTATGCCAATCATTCTATCAAGACCATTTATGGCAGTCTCAAGGATATCGCTGCCAAGGCTGAAAAAGATTACTTTGTCTATGCCAATCGCAATACGTTAGTCAGTTTACAGGCTATTGAAGAGATGACTGCCACAGAAGTGACCTTGTTAGAAGGCTTGCATTTCCCCGTATCACGAACAGCCAGAAGAACCCTTAAAAAATATCTTAATGTCTAATATCTGTTAGATTTGAATGAGTTTATCAATAAGAATATCGGAAAATTTTCTGATATTCTTATTTTTTGACTTCTTTTTCGAATAGATAAGTAAGAGGAAAAGAAAAGGAGTTTGCTTCATGTATCTACCGATTTTCTATTCATGGTATATTAAATTATTTTTCAAATAAAATTTAATTTAGTTGTTTATTTTTGAATTGTTTTTCGAATAGATAAGTAAGAGGAAAAGGAGAGGAGCCTAGTTCATGTATCTACCGATTTTCTATTCATGGTACATTAAATTATTTTTTAAATAAAATTTAATTTAGTTGTACACTTTCGACTTCTTTTTCGAATAGATAAATAAGAGGAAAAAGAAAGGAGCCTGGTTTATGTATCTACCGATTTTCTATTCATGGTACATTAAATTATTTTTTAAATAAAATTTAATTTAGTTGTACATTTTCGAATTATTTTTCGAATAAATAAGTAAGAGGAAAACGAAAGGAATAAAATAATGAAAGAACATTATTACGGATTTGTTGAGCTAACTTCGGAAGAATTGACCGATATTCAAGGTGGAGAAAATTGGACGAAGACCCTTGTAGATTGGTACATTGGATTTCGTAGAGGTTTTGGTTTTTAGGAGGATAAGAGATGAATGAAATGAATGATAAGTATACTATTGAAGTATTAAAGGAAAGCGACTTAGCCTTGCTGGTGGGTGGTAGTGAGGCAAGTTACCAACATGGTTTAATGGTGGGGTTCATTTTACGTCGTGCGTTATTTGGATTCTAAGATAATATTTAGAGAGTGAAGCTTACCTACAACAATGAACAGAATATATGAAAAAGGAAATACAAATAACTACCTTTTTCAATTGTTAAGAATCAAAAAAGGAGAATAAGATGGAACAAATTAAAAATATGGAAAATAATTTTCATGTAATGAGTCATGAGGAATTGGCCGATGTAGAAGGAGGCTTGCTATTTGGTCTGGTAGTAGTTGGAGGAGTCGCAATTGCAGGAACATTTTTATTGGGTGCGGTAGATGGTGCTTCAGGAGCACATGCTAAGCGTCGTGGACGTTAACAGGGAAGGAAGAGCGCTGATGGAACGCATAATAGAAAGTTGGATTACTAGGGTAGAGAATTTTTACAGTTTGCAGTCAATTCCTGTGAAAGTATTCATTTTCATAGTTGGAGTAGTTGGGATTTATGCTTTAGGGACATTACTTTTAGGATCGGTTTATTGGGCGGGGCAGAAGTTTGGCGAAACAATTTACAATTATTTGTTTCAATAAAAAATTATAGATAAAGAGGAACAGACATAATGAATATGATAAAAATTGAAGAAAAATTTACAAGTCTTACAGAAAAAGATTTGGCAACAGTAGAGGGTGGTCGAGTGTCATGGAGAGGTAATATTAACATCGATGTCCACAAAGTGATTGATAGTACGGGAAGATTTTTCGGTGGTATCTATAATGCTGGTAGATCATTTGGGCGAAATGTTTACAATGCATTTTATTAATATAGTTTATTAAAATGAATATCATATATTATATTTTTGAATTCGTTTTCGAATAGATAAATAAGAGGAATACAGGGAATGATTATTTCAGTAATTCAAGATTTGGATGAAACAATTTAATAAACACTGCTATACCAAACTTGTCAAGTTTGCAACAAGACAAGCATTAAAATAAAAAAGGAGGCATTCGTTATGAATACAAAAACGATGTCACAATTTGAAATTATGGATACTGAGATACTTGCTTGCCTTGAAGGTGGCGGATGCAATTGGGGAGATTTTGCCAAAGCAGGTGTTGGAGGAGGAGCAGCACGAGGTCTTCAGCTAGGAATTAAAACAGGAACATGGCAAGGTGCAGCAACTGGTGCTGCGGGAGGAGCTATATTTGGAGGTGTGGCCTATGCAGCGACATGTTGGTGGTAATTATGGATTTTAAAAGTTTTATTATTGGTTTAGTAGTTGGTATATTTGGTCCCTATATGGATGATCTAATTAGAAAAAAATTTTTAAAGTCTTCGGAGAAGAAAACAGAAAAATTTGTCAAAAAATAATCAAAACGATAAATGATGAATCTGATTCAAAATTATCTTGCACATGTAAAGAGGACCATCTCTCCTCTTATCAGGTAAATAGGAATCTTGCAGTAGCGAATCAAAAAAGGAGTAACTATGAATCGTAATTTAGAACGGTGTTATCTATTCTGACTATGAATAGATCATACCAGAGGTGGCTTATAAATAGCGGGGACATTAGAAATTGAAGTAACTTTAAATAGGATGTCGTAAATGTTGCTATCAATGATTTATTTGTCCCAAGCTTGCCTAGGGTGTCAGTAAAAAATCAATTTCCTTTCAAAATAGCATATTTTTAGTAGGTAGGACGTTTGTTCTGCCTATTTTTTGCTAAAAAGTGCAGTTGAAGTGTCTATTTGCATCATTTGGAGTTTTACATGTATTTTTGATAAAAAATAGGTATAGAAATTAGGAAAGTTGAAGAAAAGGAATGAAGGAGGTCTTAGTTTGTGATTTTTTACATACTTTTAAGGCTTGATGAACCAGTTTGAACTAATATATAATTGCTAGAAATTGAATACACTACTCCTTGAGGGCATTTTGCCCTTTTTTATATTTTACAATAAGTGTAAAAGGAGAGTTTTTATGCGTTACGGTTATGTTCGAGTATCTACAAGAGAACAAAATATTGATAGGCAATTTTCAGCATTGGTAGAAAACAAATTATCAAAAGAGAATATTTTTATTGATTACGTTTCAGGAAAAGATTTTGACAGAATGGAATATCAAAAATTATTAACTACCTTGAAAGAAAATGATGAATTGGTTATTAAATCAATTGATAGGTTGGGAAGAAACTATGATGAAATTTTAGAACAATGGCAAGCAATTACTAAGAAAAAGAAAGTAAATATAACTGTTTTAGATTTCCCCTTATTAAATACAAAGAATAGCAATGATAATATCACAGGAAAACTAATCTCCGATATCGTTTTACAAGTCCTATCTTATGTGGCACAGTTTGAAAGAGAACAAATCAAACAAAGACAAATGGAAGGAATACGGGAAGCACAGAAAAAAGGGAAGAAATTCGGCAGACCAAAATTGGTTGTTCCGAATAATCTCCCTGATGTGATAGCTCAATATAAGAAAAAAGAAATAATCTTACGAGAAGGTGCAGACATCTTAGGAGTATCAAAAAGCACCTTTCACAATTGGATAAAAAATTCATAGTTCTTGTCAAAAAACCTAGGATTTTTTGGACAGAAAATACAGTCTATTTTAGAAGCGTTTTCGTTAGAAAAAAGGTTCTAAAATCCAGCATTTTGACCAATTATTATTACACTTCCATTTTATCAAGTTTGTCCAAAAAAGTCTAGATTTTAGGACAAACTGATTATTTTACAATAAATAAAAATAGGGGGACACGAAATGGACACCAAAGCTAAAAAGTTCACACTTGCAACGATTTCAGCTCTATCACTTCTTGGGGTAGGAATTGTTACATCACAATCAGTAGTTGCTAATGATAGGCTGGTTTCCACTCAAGCAATCAAAGGTCAATCCTACAATATCTTAAACTCTGAGGTCACTAGTACTTCTTCTGGTACTACTCTAGTTGGGATTGAAGGGACTTTCTTAACGCCAGATAAACAGGCTATCTTAGATCGTATCAATGCTATTCGAAAAGAGGCAGCAGATGAAGGTCTAGTTACTAGCTATGTTCCGATCAAATGGTCAACTGAACTAGAAAAAACAGCCTTCGTTCGGGCAGCAGAAGCTTCTGTAACTAGGCATCATAAACGTTTATCTAATAAAGATATTTGGAGTGCCTGGCCTTCAGGGAATTTTTCACTAGCCGAAAACTTAGCTTGGAACTATGATGGATTTATGACAGCTATTAATCAATGGTATGACGAAAAAGCAGATTACGTCAAATCTCGTAGTGGGGCAAGTGTATCTGGTCAAACTGGACACTACGAATCCTTAATCAATTCAGAATTGACCTATATGGGTTTGGCAGCCTTTGAAAACCCTGTCACTCAAAATGGATGGATTACCGTTGCACAAAGTTTCGGAACATCATCTGGTGGCTCTGAAGAATTAGCTGGTGGTTATGGAAAGGCCATTCAATATACAGAAGCAAATTCTTCTCAGATTCAAACATTTGCGACTAAGGCGAATCTTTTTGACAAAGACTTGAAGGCAATCGGAACTCATACCAGTAAGAAAACAAAACAAGGTAAGTCTAACGGGACTAATAAACCAGGTTTCTTTTTTCAAATGCAAGATATTGGTAGGGGTATGGGTTTTTGGCGACAATCTGGTTCTCGTTGGTGGTTTATGCAACTTGATGGGTCTTACCCTTACAATCAGTGGGCAAAATTAGATAATATCTGGTATCACTTCGATAGTTCAGGTTGGATGCAAACTGGCTGGATAAAAGACAACGGCACGTGGTACTATCTCGACGGTTCAGGTGCTATGAAGACTGGTTGGTTCAAGGATAACGGTAGTTGGTATTATCTTGATAGCTCAGGTGCTATGAAAACAGGCTGGATGAAGGTATCTGGGAAATGGTACTATGCCTATAGCTCTGGTGCCCTAGCAATCAATACGACTACACCAGACGGCTATCGCGTCAATTACAATGGAGAATGGGTATAGGATAAGATTATAAAAAATAGATAAAAAGAAAAGGAATACAAAAATTATGAAAAAAATCGTTTTAACGACTACAGCAGTTTTATCACTCCTAGCAACAGGAGCTACAATTTCAAGTGTCAATGCAGCAAGTGGCGTCCCGATGGTCAAGTTCTGGTCTCCTGCAGCTAATGCTTATGTTGAAGAACCTGCTCCTGGGTATCGTGATACAGATTTAGTCGCAACAGATGTGACGCTTGTAGAAAAAAGAAAAGCACAACTTGGAGCATTTTCTGATGGTGAATTTACAACGGTTGATTGGGTAGATAATGCTTATAGACAAGAATTCTCTAAGCAATTTGCAAGTTTTGAATCCAACGGCATTGCTACATTCAACGGTAAAACAATTGTCTTTAAAGCAACAGACTATGGTATCTATACCATGAAGTTTGAATTAAATGGTACTCTCTATAAGTTAACTGCTGATGTCAGAGAAAATCTAGGAAAAGGAGGTCCTTTTTACACTTATGTAACCAAACTAGAAGTCTTATCAAATAATCAAGCAAATACTATCTCGAATACGAGTACTGAAAAACAAATAGAAGCAACAATTACAAAGGTTGAAATTCATCATTTTGGATTTAATTTTGAAGGTGTACTCTCAGAGCCACTACAACACGGAGGAGATAATGCAGCTAGAGGAAATGTTACTCTAATTGATAAGGCTACCGGAAAGATTGTGTACCAACATAATAATGATGTCATCTTTAGTGGTCTAACTAATGACGTCAACGACCAATTTCTTTTGCCTTTAATTTATAGTAATAAATTTAAAGGGGATGTTTTCGATATCAGACAGTTTCCTGCCGGAACATACATCTTGGAGATGTCTGGAGAAGCTGGCTCTCCGCACGATCACTCAGTTGATAATAGAAAACGTGTCTTTAAAGTTAGAAAAGAGGTGACTATCGGAAATCCTTCAACAAATTCAAATACTAACACCACAACTCAATCAGGTTCGAATTCATCTAGCTCGTCAACTTCTACAAGTTCGTCATCTGGAAACTATTCTAACACGGATACAACCATGACGACCCATCAGTCTAAATCTACTTGGATGTATTCGAATGGTCGCTGGTGGTATAAACACGAAGATGGCACTTATACAACTAATGACTGGGAAAAAATCAATGGTGTTTGGTATCGTTTTGATAACTCTGGTTGGATGCAAACTGGCTGGGTAAAAGACAACGGCACGTGGTACTATCTCGACGGCTCAGGTGCGATGAAGACAGGTTGGGTCAAAGATAACGGTAGCTGGTACTACCTTCAAGATTCAGGAGCTATGAAAACAGGCTGGATGAAAGTATCTGGCAAATGGTACTATGCCTATAGCTCTGGTGCACTCGCAATCAATACAACTACACCTGACGGTTATCGTGTCAGTTACAACGGTGAGTGGGTATAAAAACAATTTCAAATTGTAAGATTAAACATATGAAAAAATTATTTCCATTCAGTATTAGTATATTAGCTATCTCTATTTTAACAGCTTGTCAACATCAGAGTGAAAACACTTCTGCAATAAGTTCTGAAGCAATTGCTTCAAGTACTAGTTCAACTTCTTCTACATCGGAAGAGAAGAAACCTGATTACACCCTATATAATCCTGTTCTTAAAGAATATGCCAAAGTATTAGATGGTTCGTCAACTTCACATACAGAGATCAATTCAAAAGCAAACTTAAAAAACACTTATCCTAAAGAATATTCTGGATTACAGTATAGCTTGTATGATTTAGACCAAGACGGTACGGACGAACTTTTGATTACCCTAAAAATGGATTCTAACTATTACGATTTATTAGATATTCGAACTCTTAAAAATGGTGAAGTTATTCGACTGACCAATGCAGAAAACAATTTGGACTTTATTGGAGAGCGAGTACATTTTAATCCTTTAGAAAATGGTTATTTTCAATTATCTACCCGAGTATCTACTAATCAAATCCAACTTAAACTATACAAGTTGAATCAGGATGGAACACTGTTAGAACTAGTCATTGAATCAGATACAGAAGAGGGACTGGGGACAAAACCACCTTCCCTTGACATAAGATCTTTCTTTTGGAAATCTGTCACAAGTCTCATAAATGGAGAAACAAGCCTTCCGTCAGAAAGTAAAGGGATGGATATTACTGCAATTCAAAATGGAGATTTTTCTAGTGTCGCAGGCACTTGGAGGAATCGTACAGGTATTGAATTCACCTTTGACAAAAATGGTTTAGTAAGTGATCATTCCAAGATTTCAATTGAACATGCTAAGGAAATTGACCACTATCTCAAGGCAAGTTCTGTTTCTAAAGATGGAGGTGCTGGTGCAGCTATTGCCTTTTTACCAGCAGGAATCCCTATAACCATGTCTGTCACCTCTTCTTCAGATAATGGCTATACTGACTCGTCTGATATTACACAAGACCGCTTATGGTTTGGACACCAACTTATCAATGGTAGTACCGAGGGATTTTTTTACAAGGTAGAATAGTTTTAATAGACTTACAAATTTATCAATAAGAATGTCGGAAAATTTTCTGATATTCTTATTTTTTTGACTTCCTTTTCGAATAGATAAGTAAGAGGAAAAAGAAAGGAGTTTGCTTTATGTATCTACCAATTTTCTATTCATGGTTCATTAAATTATTTTTTAAATAAAATTTAATTTAGTTGTACATTTTTGAAATTTTTTTCGAATAGATAAGTGAGAAGAAAAAGAAAGGAATAAAATAATGAAAGAACATTATTACGGATTTGTTGAGCTAACTTCGGAAGAATTGACCGATATTCAAGGTGGAGAAAGTTGGGTGAAGACCCTTGCAGATTGGTACATTGGATTTCGTAGAGGTTTTGGTTTTTAGGAGGATAAGCGATGAATGAAATGAATGATAAGTATACTGTTGAGGTATTAAAGGAAAGCGACTTAGCCTTGCTGGTGGGTGGTAGCAAGGAAAGTTATCAACGGGGTCTAATTACAGGTCTATTGTTACGCGGTATATTTATTGGAACCCCATTTTTTAGAAGATAAGATTTAGAAAAAATAGAACAAGAGGAGAAAAAAGATGACAAATTTTGACAAAATGGAACAGAACTTTGTAGCTCTTACAGAAGAAGAGTTGATGGCTGTGGATGGGGGAGCATTGCCTCTTGTAATCGCCGGAGTGTCTATCTGGAAGATAGGTGCAGCAGTAGCAGGTGGAGCAGCAGCGCTTTTTGCTGGAGGAGCAGCTTTGGGGTATTATGCGAATAGACCATAATCTGATTGTAGTCAGAGAGGCATTTCTATGTTTTTAAAAAAAGAAGTGATATTATTAGGGGTATTGTTATCGCTACGTATTATTTTTACTATCGTTCAAATTTTAATTGATTATAAAATATTATCTGGACAGTATAGTATAAATTTTATGGATATTTCAGAAGTATTTACTTATCCAATACTCATTTTAATCATTTACATAGCAATAAAATATAATACAAAGGAGTAATGACGAATATGAACTTAGAACAATTTTATCAATTATCTGACGATGAATTAGTGGGAACAAAAGGTGGTTTTGGTCTTGCGGAAGCAGTTGGGATTGCAGGAGTACTGAATGCTGCTGTACAAATTTTTAATGCTGGTTACAAATTTGGTTCAGATTTGGCTCGTCGTGGGCGTTAGATAATGAATAATCGCAACCTTAATCTCAATACATTGTTACCTAAACTAGCCACTATATTTCCTTTGTTGGGAATAATTCTTAATGTCGCGCTTCATGTGATTCGTACAGGTTCGTTAGTATACTTTAATTGGCAATGGACTTTGGTTGGTTTGCTTTTCTCAGCATATTTTGGTATTTTTCGCAAAGATTTGTCAAAAAATAATCCAAACTATAAATGAAGAACATGAATCAAAAGGATTTTGTGTATATGAATGGTAGCGTTTTTCCGCCATTCTTGTCAGGTAAATAGGAGCTTTCTATGAAAACATTTTTATTAGGCTTTACTGAGGGTTATTTTACCGTATCGCTCATAATCTACATCGCAACGTATTTGATTTTGAGAAATCCAATCAATACCCTATTTTATCCAGAAATTTACCCTGTTTTATTTGGGCTCTTTTATCTAGGATATAAGGTCAATAAAAAGCGAGTAGAGTAAACAGTTAAGAATGACTTGTTAGTCTGCGCTAAAATGGCTAGGCTAGAATCTAGGAATGCATCACATTGGAGTTTAATATGAAATTTATTAAATCAATACTGAAAGTTTGGCCTGAAATTATGGTATTACTTAGTTCAATGTCTTATATCATCATCAGATTAGTAGCTGACATGAATAAAGTATCTTTACTTACTTGGTTTGATAGTTTCAATATACCAACGATTGCATTATTTATGATGGTCTTCATTCTTTTATACAGAAGTAAAGAAAAAAAGAATGGATAAATTTGAGGTAGTAGACGCTCTATAGGGAATAGGTGTCTTATAGTAACGAATCAAAAAAAGGAGTAACTATGAATCGTAATTTAGAACGGTGTTATCTATTCTGACTAGGAATAGATTATACCAGAGGTGGCTTAGAAATAGCAGGGACATTAAAAATTGAAGTAACTTTAAATAGGATGTCGTAAAGGTTACTATCAATGATTTATTTGTCCCAAGCTTGCCTAGGGTGTCAGAAAAAAATCATTTTCCTTTCAATAGCATATTTTTAGTAGGTAGGACGTTTGTTCTGCCTATTTTTTGCCAAAAAAGTGTATTTGAGCTGTTTATTTGGAGTTTTACATGTATTTTTTGATAAAATTTGATAAAATAGGTATAGAAATTAGGAGAGTTGAAGAAAAGAAATGAAGAAG
This sequence comes from Streptococcus sp. 2100, assembly GCF_013276335.1. Lineage (NCBI taxonomy): Bacteria > Bacillati > Bacillota > Bacilli > Lactobacillales > Streptococcaceae > Streptococcus > Streptococcus sp. 2100. The sequence goes on from NZ_VMKV01000016.1 coordinate 36,064, forward strand.
GTTTTAAGATATTTTTTAGTATTTGTTTTTCTATTTTTGATGAATATTTTCATCTTTAAGATACTAGCAACTCTGGGATTTCAGCTGACAATGAGTGAAAAGAGTTATATTGTACCACCGCTGTTTTCGATTATCGTTTTGTACATGATTGACAAAAGAATTAGGAAGAAAAAGAAATCTTTGTAATCAACTTAAGGAGTATTACTATGGATGAGTTGAAACGTGAAATTGGTTATAAAATCAAAACTATTAGGCGATCTTGTGGAAAAACTCAGATAGATATTTGTGGTGATGAATCAGAGTTGACGATTCGTCAGCTAGCACGTATTGAAAATGGGCAAGCTTTAGCAACACTTCCTAAATTATTATTGATTGCGGATAAACTTGGAGTATCATTACAGAATATTGTGGATGTTAAGGTTATAGAGATTCCAAAAGGATTCCTAAAACTCAAAGATGAGCTGATTCATTCTCAAACCTACGCTGATAAGGGAAGAATCGAACGAAAAGAAGCTATACTTGAGGAAATATATGAAAACTATTATGAGAATTTGCCTGAGGAAGAGCAGTTAATTGTGGATGTGACACAAGCTCGTTTTGATATTTATGGTAGTTCAGATGTGACCTACGGTTTAGGGTTAGTGGAAGAATATTTCCAGCAGTTATTAAAAAAGAAATATTTTTCTGTAAATGATTTGTTGATTATTGAATTGTATTTCTTTTGTTGTGCTATGGGATTAGAAGATAAAGAACATTTTGAGGAGTTAGCTCAAAAAGTATTGCTATGTTCAGAATATGAAGATAAGGCTAGCCTAGCTCAGATGGAAAAAGTTCTTCTGAGCCTATTTATCCAAATTCAGACAGAAGATAGTCTGATATATATTCAAACATTTGAGAAAATTATTGCTAAAACAAGACATGTTTTTTACCGACCTCATCTATTTTTGCTAAAGGCAAAATATGCTTTATTTGTAGACAAGAATATTTTAGAGGCAGAAAGTTTCTATGAAAAGGCAATTTCTCTAGCAGAATTGCTAGATGATCAGATATTAGTTCAGAGAATCTTAGAAGAAAAACAAATAGATTTCCCAACAACCTGACTTCTAAGTCATGTTGTTTTTTTCATGTTTTTGTTATATTAAACCTATAAAGAAAACGCTCTCAAAAAGAAAGGAGGTTTATTATGGTTGGAACGTTATTTGTCCCTTTAAGTATAAGAGTTTGGTTCTATCTATAATATCAGGTAGAGATTAATGGAATAAAGTATTTTTATATTGGATTAAAGGAATGTTTTAATAGGTTTCCTACATTAGTATAGAGGATGAAACTCAATTTTCAATGATATAAAAGAGTGATTTGGAGATTGTGAGGGTTGAGTATGTTTATTTATGATGTAGGAAGTGTAAACTAAAAAGGAGGTAGTAATCGTATAAAAGTTAAATAGACATTATCTTTTATTGAGTCTTAGTGATATAAAAGTAATTTGATAATCTAGGAAAATGTAGTAGTAATTTATTTATTATAGATATGTTAATAAAAGTAGTATAAAATATAGACGAACATTTGAAGAGAGTTAGGAATACAACATGTGCGAATTAACTCTCAATAAAACATACATAATATACAAAAGGAGTACACTAAAATGAAATCTAAAAGAATGGAATTTCATAATAAATTTCTCATTGTTTCAGCAATGTTAGCAGTCATTAGTTGGTTAAGCTTAGGTGTTGTTTCTTTTCCTATGTTGGCTGGGACATTAGGAATTTCGACAAAAGCTGCTGCTACTGTAGTCAATTTGATTAGTGCTTATAGTACAGTTACAGCAGTAATTTCAATTGTAGGTGCAATCACAGGAGTAGGTTCTATTGGTTCGGGTATTGCAGCAACAGTTCTTTATATATTGAAAAAGAAGGGTGCTGCTAAAGCAGCTCTATGGTAGAACTAGATGAAAATACTTTCTAAAAAAGAATGTGAAAGTATTTTAGGTTATCTTAATTTTATTGGGATAACCCTTTTGTTTTTTGTTATCATAAGTTTGTCAATCTATTTTAAAAGCTATCTTCCTTTTCAAGGGAAATTATTTTTACTTTTTTTGGTAGTAGATTACGCTACTTTGAATCGTTATAATATGAAACTGCCTATCCAAAGTAAAAAAATAAATACTTTCTATATAAGGAAAAACTATATTTTTCTCTATCTTCTTGCCATTGTCAAGAAATATTATTCTTTCCAAATTTTACAATCATTCATTTATTTATTTATTTTGTATTTTCTAGATATTATTGGATATTTTTATTTATACATTACTCTTTGTTTGATAGTTATTCAAATTATTTCTTTAATTCTACCTAGTTTGTTTTCAATTATAAGTAAATTGTTCTTATTTTTATCTATAGGACTATTGTCTATAGAACAAGGACAAGTTGTAATTTATGTCATACTACTCAATTATTTTATTTTAGTTATGGGGATATTAGATAATCACGCGAGTAATTTCTATTTTAAAAGCAGTCGAATGAGCCAAAAAAGATTTCGTAGCAGTCTATTTATATTGCTTCGTTTTTGTTGGTTAAATAAAGGGTTAACTTTTTCTTTTATTTTGATTAGTATTCTTCTTTCCTATCTATTTTGGTATATGATGACGATGTTATCAATTGATGGTACAAAAATACCAATATTGTTTCTTTATACCTCAATATATATCACATTAATGGAGGCAATAATAGGGAATCATAAATCCTCAATTGGGGTAGATCTAGCTTTACTTCAATTATCTGCTCTTAATCATTCTAAAATGAATTTCTTTTTTAAGAATGCACAACTAATGATGTTGACGCATTTAATCTCTTTCTTACAATTTTCATTGTTGTTATGTTTGATTCCGGTGACAAGTTATAGTAATGATATAAAAAGTATTTTGTTGAATTTGTTATTGATTCCATTCAATTATTTTATAGCCTATGTCTATTATAAGAAAGCTCTATTTTTAATTAAAGGTACAGTTAGTTTATTGAGATGGAGTTTTCTGGTTTTATATTGTTTTCTGATATTATTTGTAACTTTAGTAGGGGGCATTAGATGAGAAAAAGTGGTTTTCTGATTTACTATGTGTTATTTTGTACGGTCTGTTTTTCACTAGGTTTACTTTTAAGCTTTATATTAAAAAGTGAGACTTTTGCTACTATACCTCCGAAACTGGAATTACAATTTACATTGACAGTTTTACAGGCAAATTCTACAAATTTTTTGCTATATCTATTCTGTTTTCCGATTTCGCCCTTATTGCAACTTTTTGATTTGCTATCTTTAGGAATACAATTGGGTATATCTGGTCAGATGATTGGAATAGTAGCTACAATAAAAGGAATATTACCTCATGGTCTTATTGAAATACCGAATTTTATTTGGTATCAAGGTATGAGTCAGTATCTTTTATACCGATTATTGAAGGATAGGGGAATTGAAAATATACTTATTTATATAAAAAGTAATTTAAAATGGTATATCATTTCTTATATTTTATTAATTTTAGCAGCGTTGATAGAGGGAATTAAATTATGAAAATTGAAAATGAATCTAAAAGTTATGATAAATGTATACTGAAAAATATATCACTAGAGATTGATAAGGGAATTTACAGAGTTGAAGGAGAGAATGGTTCAGGAAAGAGCACCCTTCTACAACTTTTAGCTGGGCTAGAGACTTTTGATAGTGGTTTAAAGAATTGTGTCTCCAAAGATGTACTATACCTTGATACCAATCAGCTTGGGGTTATTCCATTTACTATAGAAGAAAATTTGCAGTTGTTGTGTGATTCTTTTCAAATCCATCTATCATTTGAGGATAAAGAACAAATTAATACTTTTTTTGATAATAAAATCGGAGATAACTATATGACAGCATCTACTGGAACAAAATTCAAATTAGGCTTATCCTTAATTTTTGCTAAAAATTGGGATTATATTTTTATTGATGAGACCTTATCAACAGTGGATGCAAGAAGTATTGATATGATTGCTAAACGTTTAATTTCCATGAAAGAAAGCTCTACTATTATATATGTATCTCATAATTTATTGAATCAAGAATTGATTAGCAAATCTCAAAGGATTTTAATAGAGGAAGGACGGGTTTATGAAATTTCAAACAAATAATAGTTTATACAAATTAATGAATCTGATTATTTATCTTTTTCTTTTATATTTGTTTATTGATTTACTGATGAAGTCGGGAATTTTAGATGAACAAATTGATAAATTATCTGAACTATCTAATCTTTTTACAATTAAAATAGAAACAATATTGACAGTGATTTCTGTTGTTTTCACATTTATAGCAACTCTTATTGAATATGGATTTTCTCTCTTTCTGATTACATTATTTTTTGATAAGGATAAGAGGAACTTTGGAGATATTCTTTTATCTAAAAATATAACCTTAAGTTTTAGCATTTTACTTTGTTACTTATTTAATCCATCGGATATAAAGTTTGCTTATTTCAGCATATTGACAGTATTACTAATTGGGATAACAAATTATGCGAGATTTAAAAATTTAAGATTGACAGTAGTATTTTCTGTACCATTTTTATTTAATGCTATAGTGTCTATTATAAATAGTTTTTAGAAATACTAAAATTTCTTTTCTTTACTTAATAATGACACGAAATCATTTCGGTTTTATTAACTTGGAATTCTTATATTTTCTAGGTAGAACGTTTGTTCTGCCTATTTTCTTTATCCAAAAAGTGCAGTTGGGAGGGAGATAGGCGCATTTGGGGAGGAAGTCCAGTTTTTGTTTGAGGATTGGGGTAAGATAGTTGTTATCAGATGAGTTTATACTCTTCGAAAATCAAATTCAAACCACGTCAACGTCGCCTTGCCGTATATATGTGACTGACTTCGTCAGTC